>NZ_JBHIOP010000075.1:0-3936 GCF_042195625.1 Bartonella sp. AP9QHHD
AAGTGACAATGTGAATGCCATGATTAAAGGACAAGCGATACCCGTTTATCGTATTGACCTTCGTCATATGGAAAACAGTCGTATAGACTGGCAAATATTTGCAACGAAAAAAGAAGTTGTTCTGAAATCAACAAAAGAGCCTCGTCCCCATCAAGAAGAAGCCATCAAGAAAGTCTGTGAAGGGTTAAAAGAAGCAGATCGTGGCAAGCTGATTATGGCATGTGGAACGGGGAAGACTTTCACTAGCCTTAAGATAGCAGAAACCATAGCAGGAACAGGCAAGCGTGTTTTGTTTCTGGTTCCTTCTCTGGCTTTAGTCTCGCAAACAATCCGTGAATGGACAGCCGATGCACAAGTACCTTTGCGTTCTTTTGCTGTGTGTTCGGATACAAAAGTAGGCAAGCGTCGTAAAAACCAAGATGATATTGTTGGCATGGAAACATCAGATCTTGTGCTCCCTGCTACCACGGATGCCCAAGCCCTTGCCAAAGAAGCTTGTGAAAACCTAGCAGATGCAATGACGGTCATCTTTTCAACCTATCATTCTATCCAAGTGATTTCGGATGCACAAAATACCCATGGGTTACCTGAATTTGATCTGATCATTTGTGATGAAGCCCATAGAACAACTGGTGTTGTGTTGGGAACAGAAAAGCATGAATCTGAATTTATCAAGGTTCATGACAATAGCATTATTCGAGGCAAAAAACGCCTCTACATGACAGCAACCCCAAAGATCTTTAGTGACAAGCTGAAAAGGAATGCTTTCTTATCCAATAACGTTTTGGTGTCCATGGATAATGAAAAACTCTATGGCAAACAACTTTACACTTACAACTTTTCACGTGCTTTAGAGGATAAGCTGTTATCACCTTGTAAAGTTATCATATTAGTTGTCAACGAAGAAGAAGTAAGTCAATCCATTCAACATCTGATTACCGATAAGAATTATGAACTTATTCTCGATGATAGGACCAAGATTAATGGCTGTTATAGAGCCCTTACCAAAATGGATCTGAAACTTGATCTTGAAGATGACCCCAAGCCCATGCGTAGAGCTTTAGCTTTTTGCAAAGATATTGATACTTCTAAACGCATATGCAAAAGATTCAAAAAAGAAAAAGTGCAAGAATCTTTACGCGCTCTTCATAAAAACTATAAAGATACTCCTCCTCTTAACTGTACCCTTGCCCATATTGATGGAACCTTTAGTGCTAAAGAGCGTACAAAACAACTTGACTGGTTAAAGGAAGATGCGGGGGAAAATACTTGTCGTGTACTTACCAATGTACGCTGTCTTTCTGAAGGTGTTGATGTACCCGCTCTTGATGCTGTTCTATTTTTACACCCGCGCAAAAGTCAAATTGAGATTATTCAAGCGATCGGACGTGTAATGCGTCGAGCAGAGGGTAAAAAAAGAGGCTATATCATTCTACCCGTTGGGATACCCGCTGATATTCCGCCGGAAATAGCCTTAGAAAACAACCAAAAGTATAATGTCATCTGGCAAGTTCTCAATGCTTTACGTGCTCATGATGATAACTTTAATAAAATAATTCACCATATGCACAAAAAACAAGACGTAAGCGATGCTCTTGAAATTGTTGCTGCTTCTCAAGAACTTGCGTTAGAAGATACGACCACGGTTATTGATGATTTACCTATACGCTCAAAATTAGAGTATTCAGGACTTAATATTGGGTTAGCAACTTATGAATCCTCTCACACATGTGAAGAACAAGGAGAACTCCCCCTTTTTTCTAAATGTAAAGATGTCATTAAAGCTGCTATTGTTAATAGATTTTACGACCCTAGCTATTGGAAAAAATGGGCAATAAATGTTGGTGATCTTGCTCAAACTCATATCACACGCTTAACTGAGGTTTTGACGAAATCAGAAACTGAAACACGGCGTGTGTTTAATGATTTTATGACCGAATTACGTAGTAATTTAAATACAACTATCTCCGAACAAAATGCGATTGAAATGCTTGCGCAACATCTTGTGACGCGTCCAGTCTTTAATGCTTTATTTGAGGGGCATCAGTTTGTTCAAGAGAATCCCGTATCTTGTGCTTTACAACGTGTACTCAATGTCCTTGATAAAGTTACCCCTAAAGAAGAATCTCAAGATCTCAAAAATATTTCTAAGAGTGTACAATTTTACACGCGTGGAATTACCACTCTTGAAGCACAACAAAGTTTAATTGTAGAGCTTTATAATGAATTTTTCCGTTATGCTTTTCCGCGTACAGTAGAAAAATTAGGCATTGTTTATACTCCCATTGAGGTTGTTGATTTTATCATTCATTCTGTTGATGATGTGTTGCGTCATGAATTTGGAAAAAGTCTAGGATCACGTGGTGTTTCTATTCTTGACCCTTTTACGGGTACTGGGACCTTTATCACACGGCTATTACAATCCAATCTCATCAAACCAGAGGATATGGAATATAAATACCGTTATGATATCCACGCAAATGAGATTGTCTTGCTAGCCTATTACATAGCAGCCATTAATATCGAAGCAACCTATCATGGTCTTATGAAAGGAAATTATATCCCTTTCAAGCATATTGGTTTGACTGATACGTTTCGAATGATTGAAAAACAAGATCTTATGGAAGGTATACTCAAAGAAAACAGTGAATATTTGGAACATCAGAAAAATTTGACTATCGAAGTTATCTTCGGCAACCCGCCTTATTCAACTGGTCAAAAAAGTGCTAATGATAATGCGAAGAATACCCCTTATCCCATATTAGATAATCGTATCAGTGAAACTTATGCTGCTCAATCTGAATCAATCAATATGCAAGCACTTTATGATAGCTATATACGAGCAATTCGATGGGCTAGTGACCGTATAAAAGATTGTGGTATTATTGGTTTTGTGACAAACGCAGGGTTTATTAATGCATGTTCTTTAAATGGTTTAAGAAAATGCCTCGTTAAGGAATTTAGCAGCCTTTATATTTTCCATTTACGGGGTAATCAACGAACCTCTGGAGAACTTTCGCGAAAAGAAGGTGGTAAGATTTTTGGTTCTGGATCACGGGCTCCCATAGCTATCTCTATTCTCATAAAAAATCCAGAATCTCAACAGCGTGGGAAAATATATTTCCGTGATATTGGAGATTATCTCACAAGAGAAAAAAAGCTTAAGACAATTAAAAAATTTGGTAGCATTGATGGTATTACACAGAGCAAACAAGGTTGGCAAATAATTATACCGGATAAGCATAATGATTGGCTTGGTCAACGTGATGACAGTTTCAAGACATTCCTAGCTTTAGGTGATAAGAAACCTCATAGTAAAAAACTGTTTGAGATTTATTCTTGTGGTCTAAAAACCAATCGTGATGCTTGGGCATACAATGCAAGCAATGAAACTCTCGCGAAGAATATGAGTAATATGATTACTTTCTACAATAGTGAAGTGGAGCGTTTTAATGGTGTTTATACACATGATAACGGTAAAACACGTACTAAAACTGTAGATAATTTTGTTAATGCCGATGAAAGCAAAATTAGTTGGAGTATTAATCTTAAGAAACATTTAACTAAAGGAAAGATTTTTGAATTTGAAGATACATGCCTTATTCAAAGCCTATATCGTCCTTTTACACAACAATGGCTCTATTACAATCGTGCCTTTAATGAAATGGTTGCCCAAATTCCATGTATATTTCCAATGGGGCAAGCGGTTGAAAATAGAGTAATACAAATTACAGGTACGGGAGCAAAGAAAGATTTTTCTGTTATTATGACTAAGAATGTGCCTGAATTTCAAGTGATGGAGAATAGTCAATGCTTTCCAAGATATATCTATGAAGATGCTACGGTTTCAAAAAGTAAAAGTGAGAAACAAACCCTTTTATTTACAGACTCTATAGAGGAAAACAAAACTGTTGGTTTACAGAGGCGTGATGCCAT
>NZ_JBHIOP010000076.1:0-3780 GCF_042195625.1 Bartonella sp. AP9QHHD
TGATGAGATGCAAGGGGTTATAGATCCCATTGATAACCGGATTTACTGGTCCTTAAAAAGAGGTAATAACGAGCAAACGACCTTTGTCTATGATTGGGGATTGCAGAAATGGTCGACGCTACAGGGAAAACTTTTCACGTTGTTTCCAGTATTTACGACAGGGTATACTTTAGAACAGTTAGATGAGATATCGATCAATCTTGAGACATTGCCGGCTTCTTTAGACAGCCCTCGTTGGCAAAGTGGCGCACCCATGCTTGGTGCTTTTGATGATGAAAATCGGCTTGTTATGTTTACGGGAGCACCGATGGAGGCAACGGTTGTTTCGCAAGAATTGGGAGCACCAGATGGAAGTTTTAACTTTATCACGAAAATGTTTGCCGAAGTTGATACGACGGAAGGTCTTTTAAGTATCGGAGAACGTCGGCTTCGTAATGATCAGACACCGATTACATGGCACCAAGAGAGGGCATGTTCTTATCTTACGGGCGCTTATCATGGTCGTTCGCGCAATCGTTATCACCGCTTTAAATTGCGTATTCCTGAAGGCGTTCATTGGAACCATATCACAGGATTTAATGTGGATTTACGTCCTTTAGGCAGAGGGTAATGGCAAAAGTCTTTTTGACCACGTCTTGGGATATGGAGCGTATAGCNNNNAAACATGAAATCACGTTGCAAGAGCTCCTTGAAGCGATTTGCAGTGGCAAGAAACAGTTATGGCTTGTTTTGGATGATGACGAGCGCTTTTTAGCGGCATTCACGACCCAGATACAACAGACAGTTTTAGGAAAGAAGCGCGCTCTGATTTGTGAATGTAGTGGCAAGGGCGTTCTTGATCAAGTTGATAATTTGACATTTGTAGAGGATTGGGCGCGTGAGAATGGTGCTTTTGAGATAGAGATTTTAGGGCGTTTAGGTTGGAAGCGCGCATTGAACAAACAAGGTTATGGCATAACGATGCTTTATTATAAGAAGGAATTGTGACATGGGGAGCAGTAGACCAGCAACGACAGAACAGAAGCAGGTACAAACAAGCGCCCCTCCTACTTGGATGCAGAATGTATTTAAGCGAGGGGGTGCAGATGCGTATAACATGTATGATACAGGGATGGGTGGTAATGTGTATGGAGGACCTCGTGTTGCCCCGTTAAGTGCTCCAACTTACCAAGCAATCGGAGGTCTTGGAGCTATTCCTCATCAATATCAAAATTATATGAATCATTTGATGAATACTCCCATGCAGGCAGAAAGAAATATTGGTGAATTGGCTTCTAGTTATAAAGGGGGCTATGATCAGGATTTTGAAGATGTACTTAAAAAATCTATGGATGATGTGAGAGATACGATTAACAGCTCTTTTGTAGGTGCTGGTGGTTATGGATCTGGTGCGCATACAAAAGTGTTGGCGCGTGAACTTGATGCATTGTCTAAAAGTGCTAGGATTAATCATTACCGTCAGAATAAGCAGGATATGTTACATGCTAATGCCTTACTTGGTGATTTTAATAAGTATCGCTTAGGCATGATAGGCAACTTATTCCCCTCTTATAATAATGCCTATTCGAATATGTTGCAGGGGTCATCTGTTCTTAATGACTACAATCAACGCCTTGTTGATGCCAATAGAGAACGTTGGCTGGAACAAGACAATAGCGGCTGGAATAGGTTGAATATGCTTATGAATGCCGGTCATGGTTTTGCAAGGAATTACGGCACGACGACGAATAATCATACAATCTCTAAGATAGAGGGCAATAATCCGTGGAAAAATGTAGGGGCTATAGGTTCTTTAGCACTTCAAGCAGCACCGATGGCTTTTGGTTACATGGCAGGTGGTCCAATGGGAGCAGCGTTGGCAGGAGGAGCATCCAAGTTTTTTTTAGATTACATGAATCAAAAGAAAGCTCTGGAGAATAATTAAAGAATAGTTTTGTAGGAGAGTGTGATGGCATTTCCAATATTATTTCCATTAGCTGGGGCAGCTTTTATGGCAGCAAGAGCTGCGCCTCATGTTTTTAGGTATCTTGCTCCTAAAGCGGTTACAGGGGCGAATAGATTGGGACAATTAATAACAAAGAACCCCGTGGGGAATTTCATAACAAAGTACCCCAAAACCTCTCTATTTATGACTGGAATGTCAGGTATTGAAAGTATGATGACACCAGAGAAAGCACAAGCCCCATCCAACCCCTATTTACAGAATAGTCTGAATCCATATGGACCATTTATGCCCTATACGGCTCCTAAAGCGGAAATGCCTCTTGGATTTGATCAACATCCACCCATGCCAAATGCACTAGAGAGTACTCCACAAGAACTAAAACCTCATGTTAATGAACAAACGCAACCATTAGCACCCGCTTCCCCAACACCGACTCCTGAACTGACAGATGCAGAGAAATTTTTACAGTCCAATACTTATAAGTTTTTTCAATCAGATGCGTATCAGAAGCTCAAAGATCTTTTTGCAGGTATGGCGGAATCTTCATCAGACGGTTCTGGGTGGGATGCGCTTGCAAGTGGTGTGAAGCATCTTAATGAAGGTGATAAACGAAGAGAACAAGTCAATCAAACCGTCGAATACCTAAAATCTAAAGGTTACAGCGAAGAAGAAGCTGCTATCATGGCACGTAATCCGCAAATGCTTAGTGCGATGCTAACAGGTGGTGATAAACCTCAGTTAGATAAAGGTTATGAATGGGATCCCAATTCACAACTAGGTGAACGTAGAGCGAGACCGGTTAAGGGGTCGATGCAGGAACTTGAGTATAATCAGAAAAAACGAGACATAGAAGAGTGGGAAATAGGTAAGAGAAACACTGCTGCTGTAGCAGCAAAAGAAATTAATCATATTGTGGATACAGTTAACAATGCTCTTCAAATTATAGAGAAGAATCCCAAAAAGGCTGCTGGTAAGGTCGGTGCTTTTACTCAGATTTTCCCCGATACTGCTGCAAAAACATTAAAAAATAAATTAAAAACGCTTGAAGGTGGTGTCTTTGTTCGAGTGATTGAAGCAATCAAAAAGCAAAGTGACGGCGGGAAATTAGGCGTTGGACCGTTATCTAATGAAGAAAGCAGGCGCATAGTAGCATCTTATGGTACTATGGACATTAGCGATAAACCAGAAGAACTATATAAAACGCTCTTAAAAATCAAAGATATGTTTGATCTTTTTAAAAAACTGAATGATGAGGAAATTTATAGGTTGTCAAATGGAATGGAAGTAAGACCGCGTCTAAAGTATTCTGCTCAATATGCTAATCAGTCGATGTCACAAGGAGGTAGTGCAAACTTGCCAACTATAAGTAGCAGAGAAGATATTAAAAAACTTGCTATTGGAGAAAGAGTATCCATACCAGACGGTAACTATATATATGACATTATTAGGGATAGATAAATGGTTCATCATAATAATACTCATCAAGATTTTCCAGATTTTGGTCCTGGAATAAGAATTATACGCCGTATCCCTAAAGAGGAATACGAAACATCGGTAGAGGAACCATTTCCAGATTTTGGTCCTGGAATAAGGGTTATACGTCGTATCCCTAAAGATGAATACGAAACATCATCCCAACATCCCGAAATAAGTAGCAGTGAAGCCTTTTGGAATTCTTTAAAGCATGGATTGAGTTTTAATTTAGATGATGAGATTGCGGGGATCACAGCGGCAGGACGTGATTCTGATGATGCGTTGGCAATAATTGCTTTTGCGAAGGGGCTTTACAACTATTGGACTGGAGATAAGAAAACCATAGAAAAATATGAGAAAGA
>NZ_JBHIOP010000077.1:0-2721 GCF_042195625.1 Bartonella sp. AP9QHHD
GCTCTTGCATTAATCTCTGCAAGCGCTCGGGATAAAAAAAATCTTCTGGACGCAAATCTATCCCATGATCACGTGCGTAATTCAAAAGCATAATTTGGTATTTAGCTGGAATGATGCCGCCTTTACCCTCTCGCTTTTCAAAGGGGTAAGTCCATTTATAAACAGCAGACACATGGCATTGAGAAATCAACGACACACGTTTTGCACCACCTAAATATTTTATAATCATAACTGCTGGAGTAATCATGTAATCCAAAATTTCTGTCATATATTTACGTATTACGCAAATATAAGCAAAATTTTCGTAATACGCAATATTGATTATTTAATAATTTTAAGAGAGAAAAATAAAATGGATTTTCAAAAGCTAATAAAAATGTGGATTAATGAAAAATTAAATGAAATGGGGCATGGAAGCCGTAAGGCTTTAGGGCAACATTTAGGATTGAGTCCATCATCTATTACGCGCTTATTATCGATTGATGACTCTGACTCTAAAGCCTACCGTGATATCACCGCAGAAGAGCTAGTGAAGCTACACAGTTTCTTTAAGGAGTATCCTCCGTATCCGGCTTTAAGCAAGATAGATCAAGATTTTTATGATCTATATTCGTCTTGCAATGAAGAAGAACGGAGGGCAGTTTTAGCGTTTCTTCATACTTTAATCGAATCAAAAAAGCGATAACTGCTGTTTTTTCTTCATTTGGCAATTGTAAAAATTTTCTTTTGGCAGTCTTATAACCTTTCATAAAATCTCCAAATATCTATAAAAACACACTAATCTTTAGATGAATACTCATAAAATAATTTTCGTTATACGGTATTTTTATGTTGACATTACCGTAAAACGAAAATATATTCACTCCATATCTTAGAAAATAACTTTTGCCAATAGGCAGTATGGAGGCATTTGTGAATAAACCAGTGTTTATAAATTCTGATGAAATTCTCTTAGTGATGTGCGAAAATGAAGAGCAAAATCTCGCTAAATCTGGTCCTTTCTTAGAAGAAAAGGACATTATCAATTTTATCGACCAAACCGATAATGCTGTCCAAATTTTGCGCGTAGAACCAACGACTAATCGTTGCGAAGATATCTCTGAAGATATTGCTGAGTTTTATCTCAAACTACGTGAACAAAAGTGTTTTGATGGCAAAATACCGCATGANAAAGACGCCACCTTTTCAAAAAATTCACCACACAATGCAATGCCGTTCTTTTGCAAGAACGACAAAGGCAGAATCTAACTTAAAGGAGTAAAACCATGGAAAAAAAATACGAAATGACTGATGAAACAATCAATGTTGATGGCAAAATCCTTCACCGTATACGTGCTTTAAGAAACTTTGGTGATGTCGAGAAAGGCAACCTAGGAGGCTATATCGAGAAAGAAGACAACCTAAGTCATGAAGATGATTGTTGGGTAGATGGTGATGCCAAGGTGCTTGAAAGCGCTACCATTTTTGATAATGCCAAGATATTTGATGGCGCCTGTATTAGTGGAAATGCTACGGTTTGTGATAAGGCACAAGTTTACGATAAGGCACAAGTTTACGGTAACGCCAAGGTTTACGACAATTCTCGTATTTATGGAAGTGCACAAGTTTACGATGATGCACGTGTTTACGATGATGCACATGTTTACGATGATGCAGTCATTTACGTTAATGCAAAAGTTTGCGGTGATGCCAAGGTTTATGGAAAAGCAAGAATATACCATGACGCCGTAATTTCCGAACATGCACGCGTTTATGACAATGCAGAAGTTTTCGACAACGCTACAATTTCGCACGTTGCATCCGCTTGTGACAATGCTCGTATTTTCGGTAAAGCAAAGGTTGGTGGTTGTGCCGAAATTTATGATGGAGCACATGTCTCTGAAAAAGCTAAAGTTGGCGGTCACGCAAAAATCTCTGGAAATGCCCGTGTGTTTGGTGGTGCACTAGTTTGCGAGAATGCCAAAGTAACCGGAAATACAAAAGTATCTGGAAATGACACTGTTTTAAGATAAGGGCGACTTAAAACATGGAAAAAAAATACGAACTTACTGATGAAACAATCGAAGTTGGGCGCAGAACGCTCCGCCGCATTCGTGCACTGAGAGATTTGGAGGACGTCAAGAAAGGTGATCTTGGCGGCTATATCGAGAAAGAAGACAACCTATCGCATCATGGTAATTGCTGGATTGGGGGTTATGCCAAGGTTTATGATGATGCTAAGGTTTACGAAAATGCACATGTTTACGGTTATGCACATGTTTACGACAATTCTCGTATTTATGGCAAAGCAAAAGTTTTCGATGAACCATGCATTTACGGTCATGCAGAAGTTTACGGTGATGCATATATTTGCGGTGAATCTAGCGTTTTTGATAATGCAGAAGTTTATGGCAATGCACAAGTTTACGAAGAGCCACACATTTACGATAGGGCGCGTGTTTACGGCAATGCGCATGTTTACGGTAGTGCGCATGTTTACGGTAATGCAAAAATTTACGGTGATGCATGTGTATGTTGGGACGACTGGATTTATGGCGATAAAAGAATCTCAACTGGAGAAAAGACCAGATGAAAAAATACGAATTTACTGATGAAAAAACTGTGTTTGATGGAAGAACTCTTCACCGAATTAGAGCATTAAGAGACTTTGGATATGTCAAAAAAGGTGACCTAGGCGGTTTTATAGAAAAAGAGAGCAACTTAAGCCATAAGAGAGACTGT
>NZ_JBHIOP010000078.1:0-3118 GCF_042195625.1 Bartonella sp. AP9QHHD
TTATAAGAAAAATTTTTTGTTATGTACAATTGCTGGAACTTTGATTTTTTCTCATTTCGGTTCAACTTATGCAAATACATCGGCTCCTGAAACTCCTGAAATTTTGGGGAAGATTGAATTAAATAAGGGAGAAGAAAAGACTTTAAATAATGTTCTTGTCCGCGATAAAGGACCTGGAATATTAGCGCATGATAAAGCAGCTATCACAATTGTAAAATCAACAATACACACGGAAATGTCTGCACTTTCTGTATCAGAAGGTGGACGCATTCATGCTAAAGAAATTAAAGCAAATACAGTATACAAAGGTTTAGAAACAAAGAATGGTATAATCAACGTTGAAGATTCAACCATAACCGTCCAACGAGGAGGTGCCGGTGGTATCGTTTTTTATGAAACAAAAGATTCTTCACTGAAAAGTGGAGAAAAAGTTGTCAATAAGGTTGTTCTTAGCAATACAAAACTTCTTGTGAAAAACGGTACCGGTATTCTTGGTCCCTACTGCTCAAGAGCCGTTGCTGAAGTTCAACTTAAAGACTCAGAAATTCGATCTGACGTATTATTGAGAAATAAAACGAAACGTAAATATTATGACAACGATACTCTTCCTGTAACTTTAGCATTAACCGCTGATAATTCAACAATAGAGGGACGAGCAAGAACTTTAAAAGTCAATACAACGGTTTTGACTCTGAATAACAAAAGCAAATGGTACTTAAAGACCTCTCAAGAGGAAGTCGATACTGACTTTAATGTGTTTAACTATGAGCTCAGTGATATTAAACAACGAGCCCTTTCTACCGTTTCAGTACTGAATCTTAATAATAGTTCTATCATATTTAAGACACCACAAGGGCGGGAAAAAGATCATTATCATACCTTGTATGTAGGGCGAACAGCTGAGGTTCGTAGACCTGAGGGAAGTACAATCCCCGATATAGAAAGCACTTATAATACAGTTTACAATGCCACAGGCAATGCAAAAATTTATTTTAATATTGAATGGAGTGATGGTCTAGTAAAAGAACAGCAAAAAGCTGACCGCCTCCTTATTCATGGTGATGTATCAGGCAGCACAACAGTCCATATCAAAAACCTTGCGAAAGGTGAGATATTAAAAGCTGAAGATTCTGTTTCCTCGAATATGCGTGGTCTTTCAGTCATTCAAGTTTCTGGAAATGCAAATGAAGATTCCTTCAAACTTGCACACGGCTACACCACAATGGAGGGATTGCCCTATAAATATATACTCAAAGCCTATGGTCCAACATCCAGCCATGGGACAGCCGATAGCACACAAAGTCATTTTAGCGGAATATCACAAGAATCAAAAGAAAATACCCTCAAAGACTACACAATCTACACGATATCAGCATCAGGAACAATGATTGAAGGTGTTTCACCAAAAGAGAAAGAAGCGCAAAATACCGGTTCATCATCCCTTGGACAAGCAAACAACGCACAAAACATCTTGGAAAAAAATCAGAATTTCTGGGATTTTCGCTTGCAAAATGCGACTCTCGATAATGAAGGAAAGATCAGAGCTCTCGTTCCTCAAGTGGCAAGCTATTTGTCCATGCCTAACGCACTATTCTCAGCTGGACTGGCTGATATAAACAATCAAAACACTTTACTCAACTCGATGCAGGAAAACACCTTTGAGACAAAAGATCATAAAAACAAAGGAGTCTTCTTCTCAACTTATGGAAATAAGATGACATTATCCTCTCACCGTACGCCATTACAATATGGCTATGGTGCCGATATTCACTATGCAGCTTTACAGGCAGGCATTACATTAGCAGCTCTAGAAGATCAAAATATGACCACCAATTTTGGTCTTTTAGGGACATATGGGAAATTAGCTTTCACCCCTAAAGACATGGAAGGTGCTGACAAGAGTACACTCAATAAATGGTCAATTGCTGCATATAGTGGGCTGCGCCATAATAATGGGATATACATCCATGCGCTCTTCTCCTATGGAATGCTCAAGGGAGATATCACCACAGCTCTCATAGGAAAGACTGCAGAATTGAAAAATGCTGATACATTCAGTGCATCAGCAACCATTGGACAAAAATTCGAAACCAGTAAGAAAGGATTGGTCTTTGAACCACAAGCACAACTTGTTTATCAACGCCTCATGCTTGGCACACTCTCAGATGTCGATGGCTTTGATGTGGATATGGGAAATCCTTATCAATACTTAGTGCGTGTGGGTGGACGCTTAACGCAAACGAAGCTTTCTATTGAAAACGGCGGTATTCTTTCTTTCTATGGTAAACTAAACGTTGTTAAAGCTTTTTCTAACAATGGTACGATACAGATTGGTGAACCATTCCACCTTGATTCTATAGGAGCTGCCCTTGAAGGTGGATTTGGTGTAAATGCACAATTATCACAAAATATCGCCCTTCATGCTGATGTTAACTATCAATATAAGCTTCAAAAAACTGGTATATCTGGAGCAAGCTTTTCAGGTGGAATACGCTATCAGTTTTAAGAAAACGCAAAAAACAATTTATATTCTATTCATTTTAATAAAAGGCAGTGCAAATGTGCTGCCTTTTTACAATCTATCGGAAAGAACCGTTAACAACTATTCTTTCTACCACCTTTCTTGAGCCAATTAATCTCACTCAAACCAAATGTAATAAAATCTGTTATCTCTAAATGAATACTGAATTCTCAAGAGAGCTGCCTTTTTGATTTATAAAAATCAAATGCTTTTAATAAAATTTTTTGTATTTTAAAACACGTAATAAATAATTCTCTGTGTAAGAAAATCAATTAAAAGCTTTTTGTAAGCACACAACAACAGCTTCTCCAAAAATTTTGTAGAGTTTCCATAACAACAGCCTTAAGCAACAAACATCCTTGCAAAATATTTTGTTTCTTAACACTTTTAAACAGAATACTGATCAATCTAGCTTTTCTGCAATTCATAGTTTCTAACTGCAATCTCTATTTTAAAAGCTATTCTAAAATCATTTTTTAAACGATAAAGAACACGACGCAATGTTTCGTTTTGTTGTTTACAATAAAAACATAATGATATAGAAACTGTCTGGGTACTTGCGCCATCAGGGGAATGAAGTAAGCATCAAAGCATACC
>NZ_JBHIOP010000079.1:0-19553 GCF_042195625.1 Bartonella sp. AP9QHHD
TGAGACACTCATATGAAGCAATTTTGCACTTTCACGGTCTGTTAAAAGAATATCATTTTCTGTCATTCTAAAATCCTTTCACTATAAAAACAAAAACAAATCATAATCATTTATTAACCACATTTTGGTTCATTTAGAAAGATGTTTTATTCATAGAAAACAATATTTTATCATATAATTTGTGATGTGATAATTTATGACTCTTATTGAGAAAGAATGAGAGAGAAGAGAGAGAAAGTTATCCACAGATCATGGGGTTATTCACCCCATATCTTAAGATTGACCCGTGACATAAGCCGCCCATTTATCCATATAAACACGGCGCTGTTCTAGATAGTCCGTACGACGATAAGCACGCTCTACTTGTCCTCCGACTGTATGACTTAGAATAGTTTCAGCAACCTCATAGGAAGCATCGGTTGTTTCAGCAAGCCAATTGCGTAAACTAGAACGAAAACCATGCGGGCATGCTTCAATTTTATTTTTTCTCATATACCAAGCCATCATCGTATGTGAAAGAGGACCGCGACCGGTAGGAGAAAAAAGAAAATCACTTTTAGAAATACAACGAGCTTGTTCAATAATTTTCAGCGCTTCTTTTGATAAGGGGACGCGAAATTCTGTTGTAGTATCACGCTTTCCTTTCATATTTTCAGCAGGAATGGTCCATATATCCCCATCAATCTGATCTTCATGCATATAGCGCAAAGGACGTGTACGAACGCCTGTAAGAATAAGCAAACGCAAAGCCAGTTGTGTCATTGTTGTTGTTTTGCAGAGTGACTGATAAAAGGCAGGAACATCTTTCCAGTCCATTGCTGGTAAATTTTGTGCTTTATGGCGTTGTTTCCCTAAGAGAGCCCGTGCTTTTATCGTTGCTTGTAAATCAACATCCAGCCCCAAAGCAGCAGCATGTTTGAGACAAATATTAAGACGATTTAGTGCTTTCTCTGCGGTTGCAGCTTTTGCATGCCAGATGGGAGCAAGAACATTGCGTATCTCTGTTTGTGTAATTTCTGAAATAGGAATACAGCCTAATTTGGGGAGAATATAAAGTTGTAAAGGTAGAAACCAATTCCCAGCCTTGCCATCTCCTTTTAATTCAGCTTTACGACTTTCAAAAGCATCTAAGGCAATGTCTTTTAAATAATGGAGATTACTTATTGCCTCACGCTTTTGTTTGTCACGTTCTTTAATGGGATCACGCCCCTCATGCAAAACAGAACGCCATTGATTTGCTAATTCACGGGCTTTTTTTAAAGAAACGTTTCGCAATGCCCCCAAGCCCATTTCACGACGCCGACCATGAATGGTATAACGATAAAGCCATTGAGCACCACCATCTTTACGCTTATGGAGAAGCAAGCCGGCACCATCATTATATTTGCCAGCCCCCAATGTTGCGACAGCCCTTGCATTAAGACGATTCATAAGAACCATTTTTACTCCTTTCTTGTACAATTTTTACCCACACACCAGCCCCGCTTTTGACGTGCAAGCAAGTGATATTAATTGATTCAATCTGAGAGGGTTTGTGATGAGAAAATCTTACTATATTCGGAGTTATGATTCAAGTTAAAAAAGGATGATTTATTATTATAAATCAATGTGTTGCCAGACCCCGGAATACTAATGCGAGGGCGCTCGCAACCGGTGGGGACATCAAGTGAAAGCCAAAAATCTACATTTTTACGATATTTCTTTAGGCAAAAAAATTCGCTTCAGAAGAAACGTCATGGGGTTTTCTCAAAAACAATTAGGAAGTCATTTAGGCGTAACATTCCAACAAATCCAAAAGTATGAAAAAGGCTTAAATCGCGTAAGTGCAAGACGTTTACAGGAAATTGCTCATATATTAGATGTTCCCGTTTCCTTCTTTTATGCTGATGGCGCAAAAAAAGAAGAGAACCTCTATCATTGTGATGACAGAATAGCAAGCAAAGCAGAATATTTACTTTTAAAAAATTTCAGAATACTGACCCGCAAAAAACAAAGAGCAATTTTGCAGTTGATTTCTGATGAAAAAAATAACCCCTTATTTTCATAAGTTCATTGCAAAGATAATCAAAGTCCTTAATAATATTGACAAGAATTGTGACTGTCTCCCCACACTTCATGAGAATGAAAATGCTTAATCTAATCTGATTTGTAAATAATCCGAATTCTAACGAGTTTAACTTAGAAATAGTGCATTGATTTATAATGATAATCTAACGTTATTGATATTGAATAAGTGTTCCGAATATCGTAAAATTCTTTCATTTCAAACGTGTTCTATATTGAATCAATCAAAATCACTGTTGGCACATTACAAGCAAAGTTGGCGTGTGAGTAAAAACGTACAAAAAGGCATACCTCTTATTGAATCGTCTCACAAACCAAGAGCTGTAACGACATTGTGTGCTGAAAAAATGGATGATGGTGCTAACTTGCTCTTTTATTAAACGTAAATATGGGGGTGTTCAACGACTTTCCACTCATATGAGTTACTTAAAAAAAGGCTCTCCAAACAAGCCTAAAAATATTCCCACACACTAAAAAAATACTTAAATATATTGAGAAAAATCAAAGATCTTATACCACCATACTCCAAATAATGATATTTTATAGCATAACAGGATTAAAGTAAAAATAAGAAATATAAATTAAAAATAGACACGAAAAACTATATTTATAACTTTCATAAGAATTTATCTATATATGGATACTTAAGTTTATCCTGTTGTGCCATAAATTCTATCATTTAAGGTATGAGGATATGAAGCACGCATACCTCCTTGAAACATTCAAATGTTTTTTAGATGCCCAATATCTTTTTAAATATTTTTAGGCCTGCTTGTTGAGCCTTTAGTTTAAGTGAAAAATGAGAAGCCGCTAGAATCTAGCTGTTTACAGACTGTAATAGGAAGCTTCGCTTTTAAAGGCATAGGGAGAAAATCAAATAATTCAACAATTAACAGATAAAGTATAAAAAGATTCCACCAACGCGATACGTAATACCATCTTTAAAAAATTCAAAAGTGTGAAGGTACACATTGACAGAAGATAAGGAATTCACTTAATTAAAGTGTTTTCTAAAGAGATAATAGCTTAGCGTAAAATATTCAATTTTTTCAATTCTGAAAGATTAAAAGAGACGTATTATTTGAAATAAAACAATTTATTGTGCTAATGATGATGATTGGTGTGCACAAAATTGAGTTGTTGAAAATCAAAAATATAATTTAATGATGTTCCTTGACCAACTCACTCTCTCCTGAGTATAGCACGGGGAATAAACGTGGAGAGACATGAGGAGTATATAGAAAATGAGTTATAAAGTTGCAATTGTCGGCGCAACCGGAAATGTTGGTCGTGAAATGCTTACAATTTTAGAAGAACGTGGTTTTCCTGCACATGAAATCGTCCCTCTAGCATCACGACGCTCATTAGGACAAGAAGTTTCTTATGGAGATAAAACTTTAAAAGTAAAAGCACTGGATACTTACGATTTTTCTGACACAGATTTTTGTCTTATGTCTGCGGGAGGGAGCATTTCCAAAGAATACGCCCCTAAAATTGCTGCTGCCGGCTGTGTCGTCATCGATAATTCCTCCACGTGGCGCTATGATGCCAATGTTCCGTTGATAGTCCCTGAAGTCAATGGCGAAGCTATAAATGCCTTTTCTAAGCGTAATATTATAGCAAATCCTAATTGTTCAACAATTCAACTGGTCTTAGCTTTAAAACCTCTCCATGATGCTGCAATCATTAAACGTGTTGTTGTCTCTACATATCAGTCTGTTTCTGGAGCTGGTAAAGAAGGAATGGACGAACTTTTCGAACAATCACGTGCAGTTTTTGTTGCAGACCCAATTACATCAAAAAAATTCACTAAACGCATTGCCTTTAATGTCATTCCTCATATCGATGTTTTCATGGAAGATGGTTATACAAAAGAAGAATGGAAAATGACGGTTGAGACGAAGAAAATTCTCGATCCGAAAATTAAATTAACAGCCACTGCTGTTCGGGTCCCTGTCTTTATCGGTCATGCCGAAGCCGTCCATGTTGAATTTGAAAAACCACTAAGCGCATCTGAAGCACAAGCGCTCCTCCGCGATGCACCAGGCTGTCAGCTTATCGATAAACACGAAGATGGTGGTTATACCACACCTTATGAAGGTACCGGAGAAGATGATACCTTTATTAGCCGTGTTCGTGAAGATATCACCGTTGAAAATGGTTTAGCTTTCTGGGTTGTCGCCGATAATTTAAGAAAAGGAGCAGCATTGAATGCCGTTCAAATTGCTGAATTGCTCATTTTTCGTAATTTGATAAAGCCTAAGTCCGCAAATTAACGCCCTGTCCGAAAGGACAAAGAACCCCTAGCCGGTCTGTCAAAAGTCCGGCTTCTCTTCAGTATAACCTTCCCCAGCTGAAGGTTCATATCACCATCCTAAAGAACTGTAATCCAAGGTATTGTCAAATTTGACTCGGAATATCCTTGAATGCCTCGCCACCTTAAGTTAAGCATTGCCGCCTTAATGACATTTTACGGTACAATAGGATCAGCAGCATAAGCATTGTTTGCTTCATGCTGCTGATCCTTTTTGTCATTCCGGTTGTAAAATTAACTTTACCCTTATCGAGCAGGATAAGTCACGACACGGTAACGCGTTTCATTACGTTCAAAATTTTTGTAATTGACATTATCAGGAAAGGAGGGATTATAAGCACTCACGTGCTTTACAGAAACGCCTTGTGCTTTTTGCGACGGATTTAAAATTGTTCGTTCATCTCTTTTTTTAACACCTGTAGAATCGATAATCATATCTGTTCTGTATAGTTTTTGCATATTTTTCCGTGTTTTTTGAATCGCCGGAAGAGCTTTAAAGTCGGAAACAGCCTGTTTTACTTTTTCTTTTGGCGATTTTACCATGGATTTTGATTTTGCTGGCATCTTTTTAAAAGCAATGGTAGGAACATTGTTAACATTGACGTAACGTGCAGATGCCCAACCAACTTTTCCATGATAACCAAGAGAACACCAAGTTTTATTGGATAGGCAGCCATAAATTTGCACTTTTGCTCCCATTGGAACCATTGCGATAACTTTATAAGCTGTCGCAGGGCCTGTGCGTAAAGATACCTGACCTGATGCAACACGAGCAACTGTTCCTGTAATGGTTCCAGCTTGTGCGTGAAAAGCAGTCACAGCCACCCCTGACGCTCCTAAAGCCCATAAAGTCATCATTGTTGATAAAAATTTCTTTCTTAACATTATTTTTCTTCCTCTCTTAAAACGTATGAAGGGCAAAAATTCGCCTTTGCAAAAATTTGCCGCGTTTAAATCCAATGATCAGCAACCTTTATTCCCCCCCCCAAAAACCCACAACATTGCAACAAAATTTCTCTTTATCGCCTACACGAACACGGCCTTTTGATCTTGATTGCACAGTATGTTCTTCATGAATTTACGGCTAAAGCATCATCTGATTGTCCGGTTCTTCAACCAATTGTCCCTTACAGAAGTTTTTAAAGGGGCATTGGTTCCCTCAACAAATGATTGCAATAAAAGAATTAATTATTTGAATTTCAGAGAATTTCTATGAACAAATGATGATCAGCCCCCAAAACAACTAAAATAGAAGGAAAAATAATACTCTTTTAAAAATAAAAGTGATTGAATATTCTCTAAAGCTTGTATAACTTTAAATCTGCCTAAAAAGATACAGAGTATATTGAAACTTCCCTCAAAAAATTTCTCGAAAAAGAAAGTTAAAAGCATATGACATTAAAAAATTTTTCTCGTAGTCGGATTATAGGATTATTCCTCTCTCTCTTTGCACTTTTTTTGTCTACTGCTTTTTCCATGGCCGCAGACAAAACAAAAATCAAACTTGGTATTATGGAAGGGCGGGATGCGATTATTTGGAAAACAGCTGCTGAACAGGCTAAAAAAGCCGGTTTAGATATTGAACTCGTTTATTTTTCTGATTACGCTTTGCCTAATGATGCTGTTAACGCAGGAGAGATCGATGCGAATGCTTTTCAGCACGCCCCTTATCTTAATGAACAAATGAAACAACGTGGCTATAAACTTTCAATTGTCGGCTATACATTTATTGCTCCAATCGGTGTTTACTCACACAAAATAAAAGACTTAAAAGATCTTCGTGATGGTGCACATGTTGGTATTCCGAACGACCCATCTAATGGTGGAAGAGCCTTACTTCTTCTTAATTCTTTAGGTCTCATTAAGTTAAAAGATCCTCATAATATTCTTGCATCTCCACTTGATATTATCGAAAATCCTAAAAACCTGCAAATTCGTGAGCTCGATGCCGGTATGTTAGGACGAGCTATTGACGATTTTGACCTTGCAATTATAAACACAAACTGGGCTATTGTTTCCGGATTAAACTTCGAAAAAGATGTAGTCGCATGGGAGAGCGCAAAAAATAATCCTTATGATAATATCATCGTTGTACGCACGAGCGAAAAAGATGAACCATGGGTTAAAAAATTAGTTGCCGCTTACAACAACGATCTTATCCGTGCAAAAATCAAAGAGATTTTTGGCAATACCGCCCAAACATCTTGGTAATTGTGCCAAATATCTGAATAACTGTGCCAAATATCCGAGTAATTGTGAATGGAAAAACCTACTCTTATCTCCTTAAAAAACATCAGCCGTTGTTTTAACAAAACGGCTGGTGTTCCGGTGATTAATAATCTCTCTTTAAATATCCATGCTGGTGAAATCCTTGGCATTATTGGGCGCAGTGGAGCAGGAAAATCAACACTTATTCGCTGTTTAAATGGGTTAGAGAAGATTGATGCAGGATCCATTTTTTTTGAAGATGTTGATATTTCTAATCTATCAGAGATAGAATGGGCGCCTTACCGTCAACGAATTGGGATGATTTTTCAACATTTCAATCTTCTCTCATCGCAGAATATTCTTGATAACATTGCATTGCCACTTAAATTAAGTGGTGTAAGTAAGAAACAACGCCACAAACGTGCCCTTGAACTGATTGAATTGGTTGGGTTATCTGGGAAAGAATATTGCTATCCGGCACAATTGTCCGGGGGACAAAAACAACGCGTTGGCATTGCTCGTGCGCTCGCTGCTAATCCTAAAATATTGTTATCAGATGAAGCCACCTCTGCTCTTGACCCTGAAACAACACAATCTATTCTAGAGCTCCTTGCTGATATTAATAAACACCTCAATCTCACGATTGTGCTCATCACCCATGAAATGGAAGTTGTGCGCACCATAGCGCATCGCGTTGTTGTTCTTAATCAGGGAAACATTGTAGAAGAAGGACGTGTGAAAGACATCTTTACATCACCGCAAGACGATACAACCATAGCCATGCTCAAGCTTGTAACCCCGCAACTTCCTGAAAAATTTGCGAAAAATCTCAAACCAATCGGACGAGAAGCTGTCATTGAAATTAATATTGCCGGTGAAATTGCCCAGCAGCCTTTTCTTCATCTTCTAGAAAATGAGAGTGGTTTAAAAGCACGTATTTTGCATGGTGGCATTGATACAGTTCAAGATGAAACCATCGGGAGACTCTTCTTGGCTCTTCCTGGAGAAGATAAAGAAGCTTTAGAAAAAGCTGTTCAATGGTTAACGAAAAAAGGACGATATTGTGAGGTCTTAGGCTATGTTTAATGTTCTGTCTCATGAACTTCCCCAAGCTGTTATTGATACAATATTGATGACACTTAGTGCTTCTGTTATGGCATTTATTATAGGGCTTCCCCTTGGTCTTCTTCTTCACACAACAGCACGCGGAGGGATTTTTTCCTCATCTCTCATCAATCGCCCTTTAAGCATGATCATTGACAGTATTCGTGCCATTCCCTTTATCATTCTTGCATTTTATCTTCTTCCCGTTACGCGTATCGTTGTAGGAAGAGGGATAGGAATGCCTGCTGTAATTTTTATACTGACCATTTCAGCTATCCCTTTTTATGCACGCATGGCGGAACTCTCTTTTAAAACCGTTGAAAACGGTCTCATTGAAGCGATCCGCTCGATGGGTGCAAGTCGTCTTCAAATTATCAGACATGTTCTTATTCCTGAAGCTCTCCCTAGCCTGATTACAGGTTTTACAGTCATGGTCATTTCTCTTATAGGAGCCACCTCACTTGCTGGATATCTTGGTGGAGGCGGTTTAGGGGATATGGCAATCCGCTATGGCTACCAACGCTACAATACCTTCATCATGACCATCGTCATCATCCTTTTGATCGTGCTTAATATTACAACCCAATGGACTTCTGATAAAATCGTACAAAAACTTGATAAAACAAAACATTAAAAGACTTAGAATTTCACATGCCAATACCATCATCCCCTTTGCCACTTTCCAAGTGCACCAACCCTTGCCTATCGAAAACACTCATAAGAGATTAGAAACTTTTTTCTTAAACAGTTTTTATCTCTCCCCATCCGTTTGTAACATGAAAGAAAATAGTTTTAATGGCTTTAATATAAAAGAATATAAAAGGGGATAAAATAAGAGATCTCACAGTATGTGAGACTCTCTTTAAATTAAGACATTGACCACAACCTCTCCAAACCGTAGATAACACATTGAATTTATAATGATAATATGGCGTTATTCATATTGAACGAGAACTCTGAATACCGTAAGATCCTCTCATTCCCAATTTGTTCCATATAGAATCAACCAAAACCTCTCGCTTGCACGTTACAAGCAGGAAGAGCCGTGTGAGTAAAAACATACAAGAAAGGAAGGCATGCCTCTTATGAATTATCTCAAGCGCCAAGACCTGTCTTAACATTGGCGGCTAGCATATAATATGATGGTGCCAGCTTTCTTCTTCACAAGCATAAAGATAGGGGTGCTCAATGGCTTTATCGTTATACTATTCACAGGCGCCATTGCGAAATGGGCGTGACGAACGTTGAGAGATGTTGCTTTAAAATAAGCCCGTGAATTGGCAACGCAAGTATATTCCATTTGAAGCGTTCTGTTTTACGTGATGGGTATGATCCCATTAAAGAACGCTATAAACAAAAGCGTGAAGCAATGCACTATCTTCATTAGGAAACTCCTCTTCAAAACGATCTAGGAAAGATAGCAACCTGCTATGGCTATCAACGCTATGATAGCTCCACCATATCTATTATCCTATAGATTATTCTCAATATCATCATTGAAGAAACTTCTAATAGAATTGTATAAAAATTTTATAAAATAAAGCACTCAAATAATCTAGATATTGGAAGGTTTTTCTTCCACAACAGCAACAATAAGCCATTGAGCTGTAAGAGCTGGTTTTTTTAACTTTTCAATTTCCACCGTAACCCCATAATGGAAAACCACTCGACCAGAAGGACGAATTTCTGCGTCGTCTAACACAAAACGCGCACGTATCCGTACCCCTGTTTTCACAGGACTCATGAAGCGTACTTTATCGAAACCATAATTAATCCCCATTGTGCTCCCTTCTAACTCTGGAAGAGCTTCATAAGCGAGCGTAGACAAAAGCGATAATGTTAAAAAACCATGAGCAATCGTGCCGCCAAAAGGTGTCTTTTTAGCCTTTTCCTCATCAACGTGTATCCATTGATGATCATCTGTAGCACATGCAAACTGATTAATCATATCCTGTGTAACAAGACGCCACTCCGATAATCCCACTTCTTTCCCAATAAAACTGGTGACATCTTGTACTGTTATTTTTTGCTGCATAACGCTATTCCTATTTTATTTGATAAAAGAAACCACCCCTCTTGCTTTTATAAAATCCATTGATTAGAGCATCAAGAATAAAAGATTAATTGTCTTAAAAACAAATGCACCTTATGAATGAGAAAAGTTCTTTAGCAGAATAGTTTTCAAATAGGAAAAAAGAATGGCAAGCAATGTGAACCTAACAGGTTTAGCGCATGATTTGAAACAACGTGCAGAAAAGCACCCCCCCATCCGTATTGGACTGATTGGTTGTGGTGAAATGGGCACAGATTTATTATCAAGTATTGCGCATATGGATGGTATAACAGTCGCCGCAGTCGCCACGAGGACACCGTCACGTATTTTTGATGCCGCTACACTAGCCTATGGCGAAGGTGGACATGTCTGTGAAGTTGAAAATACTTATGCTCTCACCCAAAGTATTGAAAAAAATTTAATTGCAGCAACAGATGATATTAACCTTGTTTTGCGCCATGAACAAATTGATATTATCGTTGATGCAACAGGCTATCCCGAAGCAGGAGCAGAGATTGGTATCAAAGCGCTTGAGAATAACAAACATCTTGTCATGATGAATGTTGAAGCAGATGTTACAATTGGCGCTTATCTCAAACATGAAGCAGAAAAACGAGGGCTCATTTATACACTTGGTGCCGGCGATGAACCTACTTCTTGTATGGAACTCATAGAATTTGTTTCAGCCCTTGGACATAAGATTGTTGCAGCGGGTAAAGGAAAAAATAATCCTCTGCGCTTTGATGCTACACCTGACGCTTACGAAGAAGAAGCATTCCGGCGTAATATGAATGTGCGCATGTTGGTTGAATTTATTGATGGTTCCAAAACGATGGTTGAAATGGCAGCCATTGCCAATGCCACCGGACTTCTCCCCGATTGCCCAGGAATGCATGGACCACGAGCAGCGCTACAAGATTTAAACAAAGTGCTTATTCCAAAACAAGATGGGGGCATTTTACAACAATATGGTGTTGTAGATTATTCAATAGGTCCAGGTGTTTCACCTGGTGTCTTTGTCATTGCCGAAATAGCACACCCGCGTTTACGCGAACGTATGGAAGATTTAAAAATTGGTCAGGGGCCTTACTTCACCTTTCATCGCCCCTATCATTTAACAGCAATGGAAGTTCCCCTCACCTGCGCACGTATTATGCTTTATGGCAAAAAAGATATGGTTCCTCTTAGCCATCCCGTAGTAGAAGTCTGTGCTGTTGCTAAAAAAGATTTACATCCAGGTGATCAGCTAGACTTTATCGGTCTTTATACTTATCGTGCTTGGATAATGAACATCGCAGAAGCACGCGCTCACCACGCCATTCCTTGTGGTCTTTTGGAAAAAGCAACAGTAACCGCTGAAATTAAAAAAAATGAACTCATTACAGTGCATAATACTGCTATTCGTGAAGATCAATGGATTGCACGTCTTCGTGCTAAACAAGACCTTTTACTTCATTGCCCTTCTTCCGCTAAGCTATAAGTACTCCTGAATTACCTTACTTAACAGCATCTTTCCCTTACACAACAGAACAACCCAGAATACACTTGTATCAAAAATTCAGGCTTCTGTTTTAATAAAAGCATTTTCCAACGACGCACATCCCCACTTCGCTCTCACAATATGTCCCGTAAATGCGACAGTATAAACCACCCCATGAGATGGCATAAGATTCATTGTGTATCACTATCTTTACTCTATGAAGATACAAACCAGCACCATCATTTATTTTCCAATACTACAACAGTCCTTGAACCTTAGAGATAATTAATGAGAAGAATTTTTAGTCTTTTTTTTAATAATTTTATCCATACACGAACGCAACTTGTTATACGTAAAAAATACTTCTGATGGATTTAACATAAACAAATTTAAAATGATAAATAATAATTTCTCATTTTTCTTATTGCATGAGAGCCATGGATATAGGGATATTTTTTATTTTATCCCCTTATGAAAGATAAAAAAATTTAAAAAGGATAAAATATACCTTTGACGAATAATCTTCATATGAGAAAAGGTAGACAATATTAAAAGACTGATAAAGATAGTAAGTATACTAGCCTTATTACTAGAAAATAATCATAAACTGTAAAAAAAAAAATCAGGTTACGCTAATTTGTAAAAAACAACATAAATGTAGGATCTTGAACTTTAATAATGTTAATAAAAGCTACATTTAGTATTAAGATTAGTGATTTTATTATCTAGTATAGTATAAATAATAAAATATTTATTTTTTAAAAATAATGAAGTGAACAAAAAAATCCTCGACTCTGTCGATGAGCTTCCTACTAAAGTGTACTAAATATTGCAAAAAGAGTTACAACAGTACCTAATACATCCCCAATACATAAAGAAGCAAGAAGTGATAAAATACTTATTCCCCCCCAAAAGGCTGAACCTGAAAAGGCAGCAGCTTTTTCAGGTTTCCCTAACGCAATAACATCTTGTTCCTCAACGCCTTGAATAACAACTCTATCCACAGCTTTAATAGCTACATTTTTTTCTAGTGTAGGAATAGTAATTGCCATTCTCTCTTGAACTTTATTTTTTACAAAACTTGCATTTCCCTCTATAGTTTGTATAAAAAAAAGAATAAATAGTGTAAAAGTAAATGAACATACACGATTTTTAAATATTTTAAACATAGCTTTCTTTGCTCCTCTTTTTCTTCACTGAAAAAATGAAAGAATATTCACATATATAAAAACCAAAAATTATATTTAATCATTTATATAATTGCACATAATAAAATATTATATGTAATTTTGTTATTATAATATAACACATTATGTATTACATGTAAAGATAAAAAACAATAAATGATAAAAATAATTTATTCCTTTTACGCCATAATAACTCAAGATACCAACAGTAATATTTTGTCATTTTTATTGCTATAATTAAAAATAATAATAATTTATTAAATTTCTTATTATAAGAAATATTACGAAACAAATTCATTTAAAAAATTATATAATAGAGCTTTTATAAATAATTTAAAATGTAATTAATTTTAAAGAACTATAAAATTTAAAACTGCCAATATAATGATATATGATTGTCTATTATTTCAATAAATATAAAAATGAAATTGGTATCAAATAAAAACTTGATCTAAAACAAATCTATCCTAATAAAACAAATTTAAATAGTGTACTATTTTTCTATAAAACAGGTATAAAGTGTAAAAAAACAATTAAGATCTCTATCTTCAAATGGAAGAGACGTTAATAAAATGATTCTCAACTTTTACTGATATATAAAAAGAAAAAATACTGCATAGCATCTTAAAAAAGGTAATTCAGCCCCCTTTATCCCATACAGCATAAAGAACACAAAATATTGACTTTCAAACCTAACAAAACAAACGCATAAAATAAGTAAATCTATCAGATTTACAAAACCATTATAAGCAATACTAGAGCTCCAACAAACTACCTAAAATTAAATAAAAAGAGAGTCATGAAAAATGAAATGATCCCCAAAATACTGAAAAAACTTTCTTTCTTAATTTTCATAAAAGTTATTCCATATTTTTCGTCAATATTGTAGATCACAACCATATTTATATTTTAAGTAATTATATTTACTCTATATTAGTAACAAATAATTCTCTTTGAACGAAATTTTTAGCAATATTCACATAACTGTCTGCAATTTGTGAAAAACGAATAATAATAAATAATTGATTAAATGCTTGAAAGAAAAGGAATAGAGAAACTTACTAAAAAATTGCATTTTTAAAATACCAACTTAAGTAGCGCATTGAAAAAATAACGCCATGAAAACTGATATTGAATGATAAATTCATCAACCGATCACTTTAATCGCAAAATATTAATCTATAATAATAATTTATTGTTTTGCATGTTGAATGAGAAAGCTGACGATTATAAAACTCTCTTAATTTTAACTCTGTTTATATTGAATCAATCAAAATTCTTCACTTGCAAATCACAAACGAGATCGGTGTGTGTGTGTAAACACACTTGAAGAAAGGAAAATATCACTTATGAGGTATTTTAACTAACAAGCGCTGTTAACACAGTATTGAAAACTAGCAAAGTGAATGATGGTGCCCATTTTTACTTTAAAAGTGTAAATATGGTGGAAAACAATAGATTTTATATTATAAGGCTTTACCGTTATACTATTCACGGGCGCCGTTGCAAAATAGGCTTGGATACCTTGAGAAATGTTTCTTTAAAACAAAAGCGTCAATGTGCAACACAATGGCGTTCTGTTTATCATGTATCCAACGGTGTTTCTTGTATCCAACGGTGTTTCTTACTGAATCATCTTATAAACTGCTCTATGAGATTACAAATTCATCTTACGTGAATTCTTCCCTTTATATTTATTTTTTCTCATGAACACTAAAATCTGTTAAGACACTATCCAAAGTAAAATAAATCAACAAATATTTCTATTCTTTTGTAATATACAGATAATTGAATAGATTTCCTGATTGCAACAAAAGTCTGTACTATTGCAATAGTAGAAATACTTTGATCATCCTCGCTCCATAATAAAAGAATAATATGTAATTTACAGAAAAAATTACATATTTAATATATATGAATATATAATTATTAAAAATGAGAATATACATCAGAAATAATTATAAAAGACAACTATCTTGAGAAAGATTGCCTAATATTACAGAAAAATTGCGGTGGCTTTGCTCAATAAAAGCTTCTCTATTTTTAACAAAGCTCTCATTTTTATGCATCCATATGTGATGTAAAAAGACGCCTATTTGCGTTTCTCTTATAGATAGATTAAATAGTGACAGCACCTTTGATCACTTTGTCTCTTTTGACTTCTCTTTTGGGCATTAATTTATGGTATCTAACCCACCTTTTCTCGCTCTTTTACCTTTGGGTGCACATGAATATCACGGAGAGCACCTTCCTTTCGAAACCGACTGGATTATTGCTGAAGCTTTTGCAAAAGCCCTCACTTTACAAACAAAAGAGCAGTTTCATATCGCACTTTTACCGGTTGAAAAGATTGGCTATTCTATAGAACATATGGATGTTACAGGCACGCAAACCCTTACCTTTTCTGATGCGATTAAGCGATGGATAAAGATTGGTGAAAACTGTTATCACAAAGGGATCAACCGTCTTCTTCTTCTCAATGCTCACGGAGGAAATTCACCTTTAATGAGCATTGTTATCACCGAATTACGAAAGCGCCTTTCCATGCTCGCTGTAGCAACAAGCTGGAGCCGTTTTGGTTTACCACAAGGTCTCATGGAGCCATCTCAACAACATCTTGATATCCATGGAGGCTTTATCGAAACCTCTCTCATGCTCTATTTAGCACCAGAAAAAGTCCATATGGAAAAGGCAGAAAATTTTCATAATAAACAAGCGGATATGATTGCCAATTATCGGTATTTACGCGCTTATGGTCCTCATGCCTTTGGTTGGACAATGAAAGATCTAAATACGCAAGGTGCGGCAGGAAATGCAAGCAAAGCAACACCACAAGCCGGTGAAGCAATCTTTTCTCATGTTCTGTCTCAGCTTCGTGATTTACTTGATGATATCAATCGATTTAACATAAACACATGGCAATAAAGAACAATAAAAGGTCTCTCCATGGAAACGATACACCCCAAAAAACTTCCCGTTACGGTTCTCACAGGCTATCTTGGTGCTGGAAAAACCACCCTTCTCAACCGCATTCTCAGTGAAAATCATGGCAAACGTTATGCCGTCATTGTCAATGAATTTGGTGAAATTGGTATTGATAATGACCTGATCATTGAATCAGACGAAGAAATTTATGAAATGAATAATGGCTGTATTTGCTGCACCGTACGTGGTGATCTCATTCGCATTCTAGAAAGTCTGATGCAACGTTCTTATCGATTTGATGCGATCATTATAGAAACGACAGGGCTTGCTGATCCCGTTCCCGTAGCACAGACCTTTTTCATGGATGATACTATCCATGAAAAAACAGCTCTCGACAGTGTCATAGCGGTCGTTGATGCAAAGCATTTTCCCTCTCAACTGAAAACAAGTCGTGAAGCTGAAGACCAAATTGCCTTCGCGGATATTATTCTTTTAAATAAGATTGATCTTGTCACCCAACAAGAACGCAGCCATGCTGAATCCCTTATTCTGGCCATTAATCCCAGAGCCATAATTTACGCAACAGAGCGCGTTAACATCCCTGTTGATAAACTCCTCGATCGTAGTTCCTTTGATCTCCAACGCACTTTAGATAATGATCCCCATTTTCTTGACCATCATCACGCAGATCATGTATGTGGTCCCGATTGTAATCATGATCATGACCATCATCACGCATCCACCATTCATGATATTACCATCACTTCTGTAAGTTTAAAAACAGATGCTCTGCAACCAGAAAAGTTTTTCCCTTGGATCCAGCAGGTTACACAGCAACAAGGACCTGATATCTTGCGTCTTAAAGGCATTATCGCCTTTCAAGGAGACGATGATCGTTACGTCATTCAAGGGATACATATGCTTCTTGAAGGACAACATCAACGCCCATGGCGTGAAGATGAAAAACGAGAAAGCCGCCTTGTCTTTATAGGACGCTCTCTTGATGCTGAAAAATTAAAAACTGGTTTTGAAAATTGCGCATAAGTGAGTGATAATGCCAAACATTACCCATTATGATCTCAAAAGTTACTGCCTTTCCTGCGGTTTTATAGGCAATAAACCAGCCTTTGTTTCCGTAGAAGGTTTCATTGTTTTTTTTAATCCAACCCCACAAATCGTTGAAGTTCACCAAGGAATAATTTCAAGCCATTTTTCCCATGACAATACCGCGATCATCACCGGTGGAGAAGATGGAAAAGTCTGTCAAACAACCGCAGCAGATCACACGGAAGTGTTAAGCCAAAAAGAACGCAAATGGATAAACAACGTTGCTTTTGGTCCACAAAAAGCTTTTGCTTTTTCCTCCTCACGCCTCGCATTTGCGCATATTGGAAAAGAACGACAAGAGCTCACACATGAACGCAGTGTAGAAGGCCTTGCTTTTGCCCCCAAAGGTTTGCGACTTGCCGTTGCCCATTACAATGGAGTCACTCTTCATTGGTTATCAACGCAAATATCTCCCACCACATTGGTATGGAAAGGAGCTCATTGTGGTGTCACCTTTTCACCAGACAACCGCTATGTCATTTCCACCATGCAAGAAAACGCCTTACACGGCTGGCGTCTCACTGATAATCAGCACCTCCGCATGAGTGGCTACCCAAGCAAAGTCAAAAGCTGGTCTTGGAGTGCAAAAGGAAAATGGCTAGCAACATCAGGTGCCTCTGCCGCAATTGTTTGGCCCTTTCATACAAAAGATGGCCCCATGGGAAAAACACCTCTAGAACTAGGCACACGAGCAAATGCACTTGTTAGCACCGTTTCATGCCACCCAAACAAAGAAATTGTAGCAATAGGCTTCAATGATGGAATGATTTTAGCGGCACAATTCCATGATGGAAAAGAAGTCCTTCTAAAAGGTTATGGGAAAAGTGCTATCTCAGCACTTAATTGGGATCAAGCAGGGCAAAACCTCTCCTTCGGTAGCGAAAATGGTGAATGTGGTATAATCAAGATCACTGATTAAATTAAGCACCCAAAAGCGCAATCATCGCCGATAAAGAATGCCCACACAATCCTCCAGAAATCTTATCCCCTTGCATCTCCAGAGCTCTCAGAAATCCTATCTCCCTAATCTCCCCCCAAAAATCTCCTAAAATCTTCGTAATCATTAAATCTTCCCTCTTCCTTTCCTCCCCCCTTTAGACAAGAAAATACCTTAAACATGTTTTTTGACCTTTTAACATTGCTACCCCCATACAAGAATAAAAACATCACTCTCAAGACCGCCCCCCATCTCCCTATAAACATCTATATAGGCTACATACTTCCACAAAAGCATTTTTCTTAAAATTCGGCAAAAAATAGCTGATATCATCATTGAAACAACGATTTATTCTTACGATCAGAAGAAGGGAATTCAACACTATTTTCCTAAATAAAAAATTTTTTGATTTCCCCCTCCAAAGAGCAAAGTTTCCTACGAGCAGCCTTCCACACTTTAGTTTCTTGCCTAGAAAATTCTATCTAATAATCATTTCATGGAACTTCTATTACCGCCCTCTGTTCCGGTATCTCCTTCATCTCCGGATTCTATTCCTTCTGCTTCTTTCCCATGTTAAACCAAAGCCTTCTGGGTCTTCTGACCCTTTGGATTCCTCGTCTAATCTCCAAATTAGAGCGGTTGTTCCACAGGTTCCAACTTATCTTCTTTTGCCAAATGCCTTATTTCATGCTGGTTTAGTGGATATGACCACGCAAAATAAGACGTTAGAGACAATGCGGAATGCTTTTCATTCCTTTGGGAAAGATAATAAAAAGACAGCCTTTTTTCTGCGTGCTTATGGGGGGAGTCATCATTATGCTTCCAATTTATCTGCTTTTGAATATGGTTATGGTGCTGAGCTCGATTATAATGCATTTCAAGCAGGTGTTTTGTTAAACGAGATTGAGAGTTTATATGGTCGTACATTCTTTGGAGTTTTGGGGAACTATGGAAATCTTTCTCTACACCCTCAGGATGTTGAACAAAGCAAAAAAAGCGCATTTAATAAATGGTCTGTTACTGCTTATGGAAATTTGCAGCATGATACCGGTTTTTATATGGATGGGGTGGTATCGTATGGCCTTTTTAAAGGTGATGTTTTGACACGAGCACGGGGTAAAGCTATTGCCAAGGGTAAACAGTTTAGCGGTTCTTTAACGAGTGGCAGAACGTTTGCAACAGGGTATAAAGGTGTTGTTTTTGCTCCGCAGATTCAGGTTGTTTATCAGCATCTTCAGTTTAATAAGACGCGTGATATTGATTTAGGAAAATTTCATGCAATAATTCAGAATGCTCATTCATCATTTTAGATATTGAATAAAAACTAAATATTATAAATTTCTTTCATTTCAAACCTGTTTATATTTAATCAATTAACCCCTTGTCCATCACAAACGAAGCTGGCATGCAAAGAAGGACTTTTGAAAAAAGGTAAATTACTTCTTATGAACATTCTCGAGTGCTAAAATCTGCGCAAATATTGAATGCTGAAAAAAGAATGGTGATATCCGCGCATGACCGCAATGAAAATAATATCCTGTATCTTATCGAAATTTCTCTGCCACCTATCACTTACAAAACAACAACCATAACAACACGATAAAGCATACTTTACTTTTATTATAATTTGACCTCAAACTCCCTCTTTTTGTTCTAAAAATAAGTATCTATCCAAAATTCTTAAGTAAACATCCTAAAAAAGAAACAAATAATATGCGTATTAAATGATATAAACGTGAATAAAGTTCTAAAACAAAATTCAAAACAATGCATAAAACTCATAAAGACTAAACTTATGATCTATAAAAATGAATAAAGAAATGGACAAAAACAACCACCTATATCGTCTCTTTTGAAAGATTATGCCGAAAGCATTCAGCATTCAAACTTTTCATATTCACAATGAAATCTGTCCTCATATCTTAACATCAAAAATTTTAGAAAAATTTCTCATCGCATAAAAGAAAGCATCTATTGTAATCTTTTATATCAAAAAATAACCATATTGATGAAGCAAAATAAATTTTAATACATTAAAAGGCCGAAAATCTTCTGCCTTTTAACTAAAAATACATATTGCAGCTCATCAAAAGAGGTGGCGCAATCCAGCAGAGAAACTCGTTCCAGAAAAACCAATTTTCTTAAATCTATGCTGATAAGTGACATCTCCACGA
>NZ_JBHIOP010000080.1:0-4025 GCF_042195625.1 Bartonella sp. AP9QHHD
CATGAAAAACCCCCTCGCTATTTTAAAGTTAAAAATTAAATTAATAGTTAAAATATTAATCTACCCTATAAAATGAAAAAACTATTTTTTCTACTATAAAATTAAAAATATTTAATCTTTTATTATTTAATGAACAAACATTGAATAATATTCAAAATGATATTTTAAAAATATCTTAGAGTATCGTTTAAATATATTGTCTTAATTTATATTATTATTTTTAGATACTTTTATTTCAGTCAAAATACTGAAAAAATTATGCAATATTCTTTTTTTAAAGTACCAGAAAAGACAATAGAAAACCCTGCTTAAAAAGCACAAAGTGTTTTATGGTCGAGCAAATTTCAACAACCAGAAGATTGGCGAAGAGATCACGGGAGCTATAATTCCATTGACCATTATTGATAAAACGTTCTCTCAAGCGCTACTGAAAAATCAAGGCAATATTCCACTACGAACTTTATCAGAAAAAAGTTAATCATAATCTACACAGTCCTTAGTGGACAATTCTTGCAAAGAAAAATTATTGTGTTTAGAATTTATTTGCTCGTATAGGTTGTTTTCTACAGCGCTGTATAACAGCGTGTTTCCTTGGTTATATGTTATTTCGCTTTGCTGTTATTGTAGGTTGTATTAGGTTGTATTGCCATAAAAAACAGTTGTTTGAAAGCTTTACCATATTGAAAATCTTTTTTTTTTTAATATAGCTTTGACCTTGACACGCTTTTTTCAAGCTATGAGTCGTTTCAAATAGAGGGAAGTATAATGGCAAAAAAATAAAAACCCAACTGCGTTAACAGAAGGGTTTCTAAAAATGTCTTAAAGATAAATTAAGTTAGGAAAACCAAGTTAGGAAAACCAAACTAAATTAAATTAAAAAGAATTAATTACCAAATTAACTCCTAATTTAATTTATCGTGATGCATTCTGCAAGAGAAATTTTGTAGAAAAGGGATATTTTTAACGTTTTTTTTGCCTCCAATAGAGAGGTTTTAAAAATTATGGTTAAGAAAACATCTGGAAGAAAGATAAATGCACATCATATAGAATTTAGAAAATTAGCAGAAACTGCTGAGATTGGTTCTGTAAGCCGTGGTCAATTGATTGGATTGGTTAATCAACTGGAACAGACTGACTTCATTAAAGAGAGTGAAGCTAAACTTCTTTTGAATTTGTTAAGGACAGCTCCAAGAGATTCATTTGAAAAAGGTGGAATTCCTATTGTTTTTAAAAGCAATCGACAACTCAGTTATGACATTAAACGGAGTGAATCGCGCGTTAGTTTTTTACTTTCACGCCTTTATGACTGTGGTCTTATTGTCATGCGCGACTCTGGTAACTTTAAACGCTATCCTATACGTAACCATAGCGATGATATCGTAACAGCTTGCGGTATTGATTTACGTATTCTTGTTGCTCGATATCATGAACTTAAGCAAAAAGCAGACGAAGCTCTGGAAGCTTATGATAAAAAGAATGAAACTTTGCATTATTTTAGAGGATTGGTGCGTCAAATTAAAACCTGTTATACAGAAATGGAAGCAACACCGTTTATCTCACTGCTTTTTTTTTAGAATGCAAAAAATCATCCATATTATTGGTCGTCCGGCTAAAGCTTCTCTTGAAAAATTATACAAAGCAATTCGTCTTTTCGAGTGGATTTTACAACGTTTTTTTGAGCAAAAAACATCAAAAGCAAGATACACAGATCTTGCTGACAATATACACATAGAACATACAACCCCTAACTATAATTGTAATTGTAACAAAAATGAGTGTTCAGATAACTCTGAACACACTCAAACCATTAATGTGACCTTCGGTCACAATAAAATGGCTTATGAAAATATAGAAAAAGGCAAGACCGAAACATCACTTCCTTCAAAAGGTAGTACATTGCCTCAAATTAAGCCGGAGATACTAGAAAAGGCTTTACCAAATGCCATCTTGTTTTCTGAATGTAGTTTCCAAACAGAAAGCGATTTGATACATTCTATGTATCCTATGTACAGAATGATTAAAGTTTCAGAACATGCCGCTGAACAAGCTACAAAAATTATGGGACTTAAAAAAACAGCTCTGGCTATTGCTATCATTTTTGAAAAATATGCTAGAGGACTTGTAAAATCACCAGGGGGATATCTCCGCGGCATGATTGATAAAGAAACTCGAGGAGAATTATACCTAGAACGGTCACTCTATGCTTTGCTGAAGCAAGCTGATCAAGAAGAAATAAATAGTTTAAACTTAGAAAAAAATCAGAAAATAAAGCTAAACGAAGAAAAAAGCTCTTTGTTTGAGTTTGAACTCAATAAAACGTTAAAAAATCTAACAATGTCAAAATTTGCATAAAAAATCTTATTAAAGTGAAAAAAATAAATGGATAAAACAAAGAAAATAATAGGGCGACGGTTAACTGCACAACATCTAGAATATCAGAAAATAGCAGAGAACGTTGAATATAAACCAGTAAGCCGCAATAAATTAAGCAAGCTGGCTTATCGATTATCTCATATTGATTTAATTAGTAGAGCAGAATCTTCTGTTCTTTCTACCTTATTAGAAATAACGCCTGATAAAGCCTTTAAAAAAGGTGGAGTTCCTATTATTTTTAAAAGCAATCAAGATATTGGTTTTATGACTCGTAGTCCAGGACGTGTTAGTGTACTTCTTTCAAGTTTGTATGATTGTGGGTTGATTGTAATATGGGATTTTGGATATTTTGGTCGCCAACATATAGATGATAACGATCAATATACTCGCTCAACAAGGGCTATTGATCTGCGTCTTTTTATCATTCGTTACTATGAGCTTAAGGAAAAAGTAGATAAAAAATTAAAACGTATTGCATCCTAATATGGCATATTTTCAGTATACGATACTGATATTGTTAGTTTGAAATTACCTATCCAATATTATGAAAAATCTACACCAATGGCTTTTGCTTGCATTTGTTCGTAAAGTTTTTGAATTACTTTCATATTATCTTTTCGTGCCTCGTTGATTGATAATTCAATTGAGGTTGAAATGCATAATCCTGTATCTTCTAGCCATTGATAATGCCATACCATTGCTTTACGTCCTTCATCATAAGGCAATCCATCTTTTCGGTTTTTTGGTAAGCTATGTGTTTCATTTATAAATTGGTATTGGACAGGATCACTAACAAGAGCTATATGTTTTTTAATGACATCTATATAAGCTAAAGCATTTTTGAAACCTTTGATCATAGCTTTACTGTTACCGTATTGGATAAAATCATTTTCTGTTAAAGAGCGCTCACTACTGATGAGTAACGATATATCACCATTTTGTCCAATATCACGAAGATAATTGTACAAATCACTTCGCACATCATGTAATTTTTTTGCCTCCAATGTATTACTAAATTCTTGCATATATTTATGCTGTTGATCGAACAAATATTCTAGTTTATCTTGATATTTTTCATGCTTACTATCATTTGTATAGATTTTTGCTACTACTTCTTCTTCCACAGAAAAACCTTTCTTAATGAGATGTCTTCTTATGCTAACTTGGAAAAAGAATCCGGACAATAGGCAAAAAATATTTAATTATGTCATAAAAAGTGTTTTTTAAATAAGGTAATTGGAGTTTTTAAATTTGCATAAATAATAATTTATATACGAAATAAATATTTTAATTATTCATCTTTAGTGCCATTAATCCTTATTTTTAAAAGGCGTAAAGAAGGTCGAAAATGAGAAAAATTTTTGATTTAAAAAAAAGAGAAAGAGATAAATGATCAACTTATCCTAGCGGGGATAACTTTTTAGAACCTCTTCCTCCAAAAAAAGATATATACAAGATATTTTTATTTAGCAATTATTTTATTAGATCCTTTATCCTTTTTTAATGAGAGGCTATCTGCCTCTCAAACTCTCTGGAACGCTCACCAAAATCATGGCATCAGATCCGCGTTTAATGAGAGGACTAACAAGTCTTGGTTCTTAGTGTCAAGGAAACCCTTACAGGGCGCCTAAAGGCGTCCTTGACAAAGAACC
>NZ_JBHIOP010000081.1:0-2730 GCF_042195625.1 Bartonella sp. AP9QHHD
CGGTTATGTCAGTTTATTTAACAGACGAATCTTATGATTTTAGTGAGTGATTAAAATGTGCTTTATGAAAAGCATATGATCTTTTAAAGCCTTTCAAAAGATAGCTTGTAACTCATATGAAATGCTATCAAGACCATTATGGTTATGAGTTTTGGAGGTTTAGGGGGTTTTGGAGGTGCTTTTTACGCTCCCCCCTTTACATATTTTTCAATCAAAAAATAAAAGTTATTATATTTCAATATGTTAATGTTTTAAATAAACAACCCATATTACACACAACACGTAAATACAATCTGTAATATATATAAAAAGGGGTTTTGAAGGTATTTTGAGGGTTTGAGAAACATTCAAAACCTATAAGTAATATAAGAAAATGAATATACATAACTCTCTTTAAACAAAGCTTCTGATAACAATAAAGCTATCATTTTAGATTACGGTATAACCTCTTAAAGGCAATGTAAAAGAAGCGTATTCACTTTAAGATGGGATTTCTTAAAAGTCTTAAAGCAATCAAAATAAGAGTATTTAAAAGTGCAAGTTTCTTCTTTTTAGAATAATGCATATAAACATTCCTTTTAAAGATTGTATGTAAGCAATTTAACAAGAGAGGTATAGATTATATGGTTATAAGACCTTATACCCCTTGTAAGGTTATCACACTCATTATGTGAGCATGCTTTAATAAGCTTATTCAGTTTCTCTTAATACCAATTTGGGTAAGTTCTTAACGATTTTCATGGTTTCTAAACTTACCGTAATAACCCTTTGAAACAACTCCAATGGGTAAGCAGGGTTGCCAACGGTTTCAACAGCATAGCGATTGGCATCATTCACAATACCACTCTTTTTATCAGTCTTTACACATTGACGCTCCATAACCCATTCAAGAGCGGGCTTGCCATTGACGATATACTCATAAACTTCAAGAGGGATATCTGTCATAATGATATTGCTGTTATAAATAACTGTAGATTTATCCTTTTCCTTACTATTCNAGCATTAACAAACTTCCAAAAATCTTCAGCGCTTTTTACACAAGGGATGCGAGGCAATTCTTTAGAGAGGTTATCAGCATAACGAGCACGATAATCTTCCGAATGTAACAATCCGTAGACGTAATAGAACAAATTATCTTTAGTGATTTTTTCATTCGGATAAGCCGCTTGAAAATGGGCTAATCCTTCATCAGTAATGGCATCATGCCTCTGTAAACCAACTGTTTTACTTTCTTCTGTAGAATTCGCAAATAAATGAGATTGTTTTTCATTTTTGTCTCTTGAAACCGGAGCATCTTCATAGAAATATCGTGGAAAGCATTGACTAGCATTCATCACACCTAAATCAGGCAAATTCTTAGTCATAAGTGCAGAAAAGCCAACCATTGCTCCTATGCCTGTAACTTGTATGATTTTATTTTCAACCGCTTTCTCCATTGGGAATATACGCGGCGTTTGGTAAACTCTCTCATTGAAAGTACGATTATAATAAAGCCACTGTCGTGTAAAAGGGCGATATAAACTTTGCATGAGGCATGCATCTTCGAATTTAAGAATTTTTCCTCTTACCAATTCTTGTTTAACATTATGGCTCCAGCTAATCTTGCTCTCATCTGCATTGATGAAATTGTTTACAGCATTTGCACGTATTTTATGATCAGCATGTGGATAGGCATCATTAAAACGTTCTACTTCGCTATTATAGAAAGTAATCATATTATGCATATTATTTTCTAAAATCTTATAGCTTGAGTTATATGCCCAAGCATCACGGTTTGTTTTTAGACCACAGGAATAAATTTTAAAGAGCTTTTTATCATGTCCTTTTTTAACACCTATAGCTAAAAATTTTTTAAAACTGTCATCACGTTGCTTTATCCAATCCCCATGCTTATCCGGTGTAATTATTTGCCAACCTTGTTTACTCCGTGTAATACCATCAATGCTTCCAAGGGATTCAATCATTGTAAGCTTTTCTTGCCTCGTGAGATAGTCTCCAATATTACGAAAATATATCTTACCACGCTGTTGTGCATTTGGATTTTTTACGAGAATGGAAATCGCTATAGGGGCTCGAGATCCAGAACCAAAAATTTTACCACCTTCATTTCGAGAAAGTTCTCCAGAAGTTCGTTGGTTACCCCGTAAATGGAAAATATAAAGGCTGCTAAATTCCTCAACGAGGCATTTTCGTAAACCATCCATAGAGTGCCCACTAACAAAGCTTGCGTTTGTGACAAAACCAATAATACCATGGTCTTTTATACGGTCACTTGCCCAGCGGATAGCACGGATATAACTGTCATAAAGTGCTCGTATATTCGTTACTTTCGATTGAGCAGCATAAGTTTCACTGATCCGTTTATCTAAAATAGGATAAGAAGTATTCTTTGCATTATCGTTTTCGCTCTTTTGCCCCACGGAATAAGGAGGATTGCCGAAGATAACTTCAATATTGAGGTTTTTCTGAAGTTCTAAATATTCACTGTTTTCCTCTAATAAACCTTTCATCAAATCTTGTTTTTCCAGCATCCGGAATGTATCGGTTAAACCAATATGTTTGAAAGGAATATACTCTCCTTTCTTCAAACTATGATAAGTCGATTCAATGTTAATGGCTGCTATGTAATAGGCTAAGAGAACAATCTCGTTGGCATGGATATCATGACGGAACTTATATTCCATATCCTCTGGTTTTATGAGCTTTGATTGTAAAAGCCTTGTGATAAAG